>NZ_JABGDE010000031.1:0-886 GCF_041028325.1 Modestobacter sp. I12A-02662
CCCGCCGCGAGCGTGCGAGAGGCGGGGGCAGCGGGGTCCTTTCTCAGGTGAAGTCGGGGTCGTTCGGACCCTGCCGGCTGCCTGCGGTCCCCCCGACGTCCTCGGCGTAGGGCTCGTGCCGCTTGCCGGCGTGCGCCTCCACCTGCAGCCGCTCGACCATCTCCGGGTAGTGCAGCTCGAAGGCCGGGCGCTCGGAGCGGATCCGCGGGATCTCGGTGAAGTTGTGCCGCGGCGGCGGCGAGGAGGTGGCCCACTCCAGCGAGTTGCCGTGACCCCACGGGTCGTCCCGCAGCGCGAGCCGGCCGTGCTTCCACGACTTGACCACGTTGTAGACGAACGGGATCACCGAGGCACCCAGCACGAACGACCCGATGGTGGAGACCGTGTGCATCAGGGTGAAGAGGCCGCCGGCGTCGGTCTGCAGGTAGTCGGCGTACCGGCGCGGCATGCCCTCGTTGCCCAGCCAGTGCTGGATGAGGAACGTGGCGTGGAAGCCGAGGAAGGTCAGCCAGAAGTGCAGCCGGCCCATCCTCTCGTCCATCATCCGGCCGCACATCTTCGGGAACCAGAAGTACAGCCCGGCGTAGGCGGAGAACACCACGGTGCCGAAGACGACGTAGTGGAAGTGCGCCACCACGAAGTAGCTGTCGTTGACGTGCCAGTCCAGCGGCGGGCTGGCCAGCAGCACCCCGGTCAGGCCACCGAGCAGGAAGGTGATCAGGAAACCGACGGAGAACAGCATCGGGGTCTCGAAGCTGATCTGCCCCCGCCACATGGTGCCGAGCCAGTTGAAGAACTTGATCCCCGTCGGGATGGCGATCAGGTAGGTCAGGAAGGCGAAGAACGGCAGCAGCACCGCGCCGGTGGCGAACATGTGGTGCGCCCA
>NZ_JABGDE010000032.1:0-839 GCF_041028325.1 Modestobacter sp. I12A-02662
GTCATCGGCCTGGTCAACGAGGTCTCCGACCCCCGCGACGTGGTGGTCTGCGCCGCCGGGTCCATGCCCGGTGACCTGCACAAGATGTGGCGGGTCCGCGACCGCAAGGGCTACCACGTCGAGTACGGCTACTCGTGCATGGGCTACGAGGTGGCCGGTGGCCTGGGCGTGGCGATGGCCGACCCGGACCGGACCGTCTTCGTGATGGTCGGCGACGGCTCGTACCTGATGATGGCCACCGAGCTGGTGACCGCTGTCCAGGAGGGCGTGAAGGTCGTCGTCGTCCTGGTGCAGAACCACGGCTTCGCCTCCATCGGCGCGCTCTCCGAGCAGCTGGGCTCCCAGCGTTTCGGCACCCGGTACCGCTACCGCGCCCCCAGCGGCCGGCTGGAGGGCGGTGTCCTGCCCGTCGACCTGGCGGCGAACGCGGCCAGCCTCGGCGTCGACGTCCTGGTCGCCAAGGACGGGCCGAGCCTCGAGGAGGCGCTCCGCACGGCCAAGGCCGCCGACCGGACGACGGTCGTGCACGTCGAGACCGACCCGCTGGTGGACGCCCCGTCCAGCGAGTCCTGGTGGGACGTGCCCGTCAGCGAGGTCTCGACCCTCGACAGCACCCGCGGCGCCCGCACCGTCTACGAGCAGGAGAAGGCCCGCCAGCGCCCCTTCCTGCGCCCCGCCGAGCCGTGAGCCACCCAGCCCTGAGCCGCCCAGCCCAGTCCCGCCCAGCCACCGGAGGAGACCAGATGACGCAGCAGAGCCGGATCCGGATCGGGTCCGCACCCGACTCGTGGGGGGTCTGGTTCCCCGACGACCCGCAGCAGGTGCCGTGGCAGCGGTTC
>NZ_JABGDE010000033.1:0-773 GCF_041028325.1 Modestobacter sp. I12A-02662
GCCCAGTAATTCCGATTAACGCTTGCACCCTCCGTATTACCGCGGCTGCTGGCACGGAGTTAGCCGGTGCTTCTTCTGCGGGTAACGTCAATTGCTGAGGTTATTAACCTCAGCACCTTCCTCCCCGCTGAAAGTACTTTACAACCCGAAGGCCTTCTTCATACACGCGGCATGGCTGCATCAGGCTTGCGCCCATTGTGCAATATTCCCCACTGCTGCCTCCCGTAGGAGTCTGGACCGTGTCTCAGTTCCAGTGTGGCTGGTCATCCTCTCAGACCAGCTAGGGATCGTCGCCTAGGTGAGCCGTTACCCCACCTACTAGCTAATCCCATCTGGGCACATCTGATGGCAAGAGGCCCGAAGGTCCCCCTCTTTGGTCTTGCGACGTTATGCGGTATTAGCTACCGTTTCCAGTAGTTATCCCCCTCCATCAGGCAGTTTCCCAGACATTACTCACCCGTCCGCCGCTCGCCGGCAAAGTAGCAAGCTACTTCCCGCTGCCGCTCGACTTGCATGTGTTAGGCCTGCCGCCAGCGTTCAATCTGAGCCATGATCAAACTCTTCAATTTAAGTTTGATGCTCGTGAATTAAACTTCGTAATGAATTACGTATGTTCACTCAGAGACTTGGTATTCATTTATTGTCCGAAGACATTAAGAATCCATGTCACTTTGAGTGCCCACACAGATTGTCTGATAAATTGTTACAGAGCAGTGCAACGCGGCTTTCGCTCACCGTTGCGAGGTGGCGTATATTACGCTTTCCTCTTTCAG
>NZ_JABGDE010000034.1:0-748 GCF_041028325.1 Modestobacter sp. I12A-02662
AACCAGGTGCGCGACGTCGCCGCGCTCACCGCGGAGCTGGGCGGCACCCACGTCGTGGTCATCCCGGACACCTGGCGTGATCACAAGACGGGCGCCGACATCGAGTCACGCGACCTGTCTGATGACGCGTGGAAGCAACTGGCCGTCGGCATGGACAGGCTGGGCCGGGCGGTGCAGGAGGAGTACGGCCTGTCGATCGGCTTCCACCCGCACGCCGACAGCCACGTCGGTCACCAGGCCGACGTCGAGCGGTTCCTCGCCGAGACGGACCCGCAGTACGTCCCGCTGTGCCTGGACACCGGGCACGTCAGCTACTACCGCGGGGACAACCTCGAGCTGATCCGCCGGTACCCCGAGCGGATCGGCTACCTGCACCTCAAGCAGGTCGACCCGGCCGTGATCGACCGGGTGCTGGCCGAGGACGTCCCCTTTCCGACCGCGGTGCAGATGGGCGCGATGGTCGAGCCGCCACACGGCGTGCCGGATCTGCCGTCACTGCTGCAGGCCGTCGAGGCACTCGACCTGGACGTCTTCGCCATCGTCGAGCACGACATGTACCCCTGCCCGCCTGACCAGCCGTTCCCGATCGCCCAGCGCACCCACCGTCACCTCGCCGGCTGCGGGCTCCGCTCGCTGCAGATCGGCACCCCGAAGACTCCTGCTCCCGGATCGGAGGCCCAGGCGTGACGACCACCGAGACCACCTCCGGGGTCCTGCCGGAACTGGCCGACGTCCCTGCCGCGGAGCT
>NZ_JABGDE010000035.1:0-748 GCF_041028325.1 Modestobacter sp. I12A-02662
AACCAGGTGCGCGACGTCGCCGCGCTCACCGCGGAGCTGGGCGGCACCCACGTCGTGGTCATCCCGGACACGTTCCGGGACCAGAAGACCGGCGCCGACGTCGAGTCCCGGCACCTCACCCCGGAGGCCTGGACTGCCAAGACGACCGGCGTGGACCGGCTCGGCCGGGCGGTGCAGGAGGAGTACGGCCTGTCGATCGCCTTCCACCCGCACGCCGAGACGCACGTCGGCCACCAGGCCGACATCGAACGGTTCCTCGCCGACACCGATCCGCAGTACGTCCCGCTGTGCCTGGACACCGGGCACGTCAGCTACTACCGCGGCGACAACCTCGACCTGATCCGCCGGTACCCCGAGCGGATCGGCTACCTGCACCTCAAGCAGGTCGACCCGGCCGTGATCGACCGGGTGCTCGCCGAGGACATCGTGTGGCCCGAGGCGGTGCGGATGGGGGCGATGGTCGAGCCGCCGAACGGGGTGCCCGAGTACCCGCCGCTGCTGGCGGCCATCGACGAGCTGGGGCTGGACGTGTTCGCGATCGTCGAGCACGACCTCTACCCCTGCGCGCCCGACGTGCCCCTCCCCATCGCCCAGCGCACCCACCGCTACATCGCCGGCTGCGGTTTCCCGTTCCTGGAGATCGGCGCTCCCAGGTCCGCCGCGACCGCATGGGAGGGCCAGGCGTGACGACCACCGAGACCACCTCCGGGGTCCTGCCGGAACTGGCCGACGTCCCTGCCGCGGAGCT
>NZ_JABGDE010000036.1:0-703 GCF_041028325.1 Modestobacter sp. I12A-02662
CGCGCAGTCGGGTGTGGTGTCGGCGGCGGCGGAGGAGGTGTCGCGGAACGTGGGCACGGTGGCGGCGGGCGCGGAGCAGATGGGCGCCTCGATCCGGGAGATCAGCCAGAACGCGAACGAGGCGGCGCGGGTGGCGGCGCAGGCGGTGACCGAGGCGCAGGCGACGACGGAGACGATCACGAAGCTGGGGTTGTCCTCGCAGGAGATCGGCAACGTGGTGAAGGTGATCACCTCGATCGCGGAGCAGACGAACCTGCTGGCGCTGAACGCGACGATCGAGGCGGCGCGGGCCGGTGAGGCGGGCAAGGGGTTCGCGGTGGTCGCGAACGAGGTGAAGGAGCTGGCGCAGGAGACGGCGAAGGCGACCGAGGACATCGCGCGGCGGGTGGAGGCGATCCAGGGGGATGCGGGGAGCGTGGCGGCGGCGATCACCGGGATCAGCGAGACGATCTCCTCGATCAACGACTTCCAGCTGACCATCGCCAGCGCGGTGGAGGAGCAGACCGCCACGACGAACGAGATGTCGCGGTCGGTGCAGGAGGCCGCCGGTGGGTCGACGGAGATCGCGAACAACATCACCGGTGTCTCCGCCGCGGCCGGCTCGACCACCCAGGCGCTGACCCAGACCCGGCAGGCCGTCGACGAGCTGTCGAAGATGGCCAGCGACCTGCGCACCACCGTGGGCCGCTTCACGTACTGATCG
>NZ_JABGDE010000037.1:0-680 GCF_041028325.1 Modestobacter sp. I12A-02662
GAGCTGTTCGCCGAGCGCACCTGGCACGTCGGCCGGCCGCTGCCCGAGCAGGCCGCGCTGGCCCGGGCGGTGGAGGTGCTGCGCTCGGCGCGCCGGCCGCTGGTCGTGGCCGGCGGCGGCGTCATCTACTCCCAGGCCACCGAGGCGCTGGACGCCTTCGCCTCGGCCACCGGCATCCCGGTCGCGCAGACCCAGGCGGGCAAGGGGGCCCTGCCGTTCGACCACCCGCAGTCGGTCGGGGCGATCGGCTCGACGGGCACGACCGCGGCGAACGCGCTCGCCCGCGAGGCCGACGTCGTGCTCGGCATCGGCACCCGATGGCAGGACTTCACCACCGCCTCGCACACCGCCTTCAACGACCCCGGCGTGCGGTTCGTCAACGTCAACGTCGCCTCGATGGACGCCGCGAAGCACGCCGGCGTGACCGTCCAGGCCGACGCCCGCCAGACGCTGACCGCGCTCACCGAGGCGCTGGCCGGCCGGCCGGTGGACGAGGCGTACCGGGCCCGCACCGCCGAGCTCAAGGACGCCTGGGAGGCCACCGTCGAGGCCGCCTACCACCCGCAGACCCCCAGCACCGGCGAGGGCGGCCGGCTGACCCAGAACGAGGTCATCGGCCTGGTCAACGAGGTCTCCGACCCCCGCGACGTGGTGGTCTGCGCCGCCGGGTCCATGCCCGG